>NZ_JBICKW010000011.1:0-1160 GCF_043104645.1 Delftia sp. WSY_12 | reverse complement strand
GCATCCGCCGTCCCGTTCTCTCTCACCTCTCCAGGAGCAGCCTCGCATGAGTGGCCAACCCGCAGCCCGCATCACCGACAGCGTCGTCAAGGGCAAGATCGTCACCGGCTCGCGCACCGTGCTCATCGGCAGCCAGGGGGGCCTGGCCTGCTCCGTCTGCCCAGGTGGCATCACCGTCAGCTCCCCCGTCAACCCCCAGCTCGGCGCCAAGGTCCTGCTGGGCGCACAAGACCTGGACTTCGCCTTGCCATCGGCTGCGCTGCCCGTGGCCTGGCAGCGCCAGTACAGCAGCTACGTCAACCCCGAGCACGGCGCGGCCTGCGGCCTGCTGGGCCATGGCTGGCACCTGCTGCAGGAGCTCAGCATCCGCCTGCAGGAAGAGGCCACCTTGCTGCTGGACGCCAGCGGCCGCGTCATCACCTTCGACCAGCCTCTGGCCCCGGGCGGCCAGCTGCACAGTGCCAGCGAAGACCTCTGGCTGCTGCGCGGCGGCAGCCCGGAGCCGGACGGCGGTACAGCGCCCTGGGCTGCGAACCCGCGCTGGTCGCATGTGGAGGCGGCGCTGGCGTGCAATCCCGAGGCCATCCTGGCCTTCAGCGGCGATGGCGACACCCTCTGGGGCTTTGGCCCCCCGCCCGGTGAGTCGGTCGATGGCCCCTGGCGCTTCATGGCCCAGATCGACCGCTTCGGACGCCGCCAGCTCTACCACTACAGCGACGGCAAGACCACGGCCCCGGACGTCAACGGCAGTCCGGAACCGCTGCCCGCAGGCCGCCTGGTCTCGCTGAGCGACGGCACAGGCCGGCGCTACCGGCTGCTGCACCAGCGCATCCACGGCGGCAAGGACGCGCAGGGCCTGAACGGACTGTGGGGCGCCGACGACGGCTGGCGCCTCATCGGGGTCGACCTCACGCAGGACCCGTTGCATCCCCTGTCCACCCCCATCGCTCCCATCACGCTCGTGCGCTACGGCTACAGCAGCGCAGGCGACCTCATCACCGTCCACGACCGCGCAGGCCAGCTCGTGCGCGAATTCGAATGGGACCACCACCGCATCAGCGCCCACCGCCATGCCAGCGGACCCTGGCACCGCTACCGCTACGAGAGCGCCCAGCCCGGCGCCCGCGTCATCGAACACAGCAACCAGGAAGGGCTGTCCT
>NZ_JBICKW010000010.1:0-5604 GCF_043104645.1 Delftia sp. WSY_12 | reverse complement strand
GAGCGCCCCCCAAGCCTGCAATCAATCGATTTGGTCATGTTCACGCAAGCGAGTCAGCATGGCTTGGTGCAACTGCTCCCAGACACCAACGGCGTTCCAGTCGCGCAGGCGCCGCCAGCAAGTCATGCCGCTGCCGTACCCAAGGGATTGGGGAAGGTCTTCCCACCGAATGCCTGTTTGCAGCACGAACAAGATGCCGTTGAGGGCGGCTTCATCGCTGACTACGAGCTTGCGCGCACCGCCTTTGGCAGAAGGCACGAAGGCTGGGATGAGGGGTTGTAGCTGTCGCCACAGTTCTTTGCTTACGGGTCGTCGTGCCATGAGGGCAGCGAGCATAACGGCTCTGAGGGACCTCTGGGGAAGTGGTGTTTTCCACTCCTAGTATTTGATCTATTGAAAAATGCAAACTCCTGTCACACACTAAGCTTCCTACAAATTTTCCAGGAGTAGACATGAAGAATTTGAGGCGAAATTTATTAAAATCTGCGGCCGGAATATTTTCATACTCTTGCGCTTGCTCGGCTTTTTCTTGGCCCAAAGACGTTTTCAAAGATGAGGATGAAGAAATAAACCACACCCAGAGTAAGAAACGATCTGACTCGTTTGTAAATATTGGGTGCGCTCTTCAGGGATTCAATGGGTTCGGTGAGAATGGAATAAAGACTAGTAATACTACAGGATTCTATCCGCTCGATGCCGGAATAAATGTAGAATATAATTATCTTTGCAATCATTTTCAAGTACGCCCAGGATTTCTGATGTTCGAAGACAACGGAGCTGGAAATGCATTTGCAACAACACAAAAAATTGGAAATCATAGGCTGCCAGATGGCACGGTATTGTTCGGATTAACTCTAATGCGAGAAGAATTCGCTAATGCTGGTAAAAATTGGGGCAGAGGTGATCATGCCATGATGGCAATCATGGCTCATGAGTGGGCGCACATATATCAATTCAAGCAGCAGGTAAAACCCATCCCTGGGAAAGCTATGGAGCTGCAGGCAGACGCTCTTGCAGGCTGGTTTATGGGTATTCGCGCCCAAGAATTACAACAATATATGCAAGTTGACCTGAGTACCGCCATGTCTACTTTTTTCAAAAAAGGGGATTATGAAATAAATTCACCACAGCATCATGGGACTCCAAAAGAAAGACTAGTCCATTTTTCTCATGGCATAGGAATGGCAATGGAAAAAATGTCGTTACCTAAAGCATTCGCAGAATCATCAAAATTAACTAGAGTAGAGACGCGAAAATGAAAAAACCAGTCTTTTTCATGATATGCATGCTTGCTTTTGAATCAGCCACTGCAGATTGCACACCAGTTAACAAGATAATACAAAGCTCAAACAAATTATTCAAAGACATTCAAGGTGAAGAAAGGGATAGTGGGGGATTTGTGCCAAAATACATTCTACCCGGCGCCAGAGAAGACTATTGTGAAATTGATTTTTTTGAAAATCGAGGAAAAAATTTTGCGTACTATCAATGCAAGTGGGATGTAGGAGGAAAAGTCTCAGCACGGGATTCAGCGAAAACCTTGATAGAAGAATTGGAAAACTGTCTTGGCCCAGCGCGCTACAAAAGTATCGCCCGTGACTCTTCAAGGGCAACTTTTAATTTACCCACAAAATTAACCAAAAGCAAGTTAATCATTAAAAGCAATCCTGGCCTAGGCTATGTCGAATTTCAAATCGACGTTCAAGAGTAGTTCTGTTCAAAATTGCATTGATGCATATTGCGAATAGCAAGTACTTTATTCTATGAGCGTCACATAGTTTCTTGCGTTGCGAAATTATGTATCAGATTTACAGCACCAGAAAGTCATAGTGCATTCTTCAGCGTGAAACATGAGAAAGCACTATGACAATCCGCATGCACGGCATTGCCCGTAAGACACCACATATTTGCGCAGAGCTCTAGCCAGCGACCGGATCCCATCGGTCCTTGACCAAGCTTTACGGCATCAACCCAAAGATCGTAGCCATGCGCCGTAAAGGTCGCGCTGCTCCGTGCAGATGCCAGATGAAGCGGCGGCAGCGTCTCCTGGAGTCACCCCCACAAACCCAGCTGGCCAGCCACTCACAGTAATGATCTCCAAAGCAAAATCGCCGTCCCCGCCAGCGGCGACCTGACCCCCTCCTTCACCCAAAGCCGCGCCCCATCCCCCATGATCCAAGAATCTAAAGAGATTGCCCTGCTTCACGAGGAAAACGCCCGGCTGCGGGCGCAGCTGGCGATTGCCACGGCGGGCCATGCCAGCGCTGTGCAGGGCGCGGGCGCCAGCGATCAGGCCCCCTTCGATGCACAGGTGGCAGACCAGAAGATGTTGTTTTCGGATTTCATCGAGCATCTGCCGATAGGTTTGAGCCTGGTGGGCAATGGCGGCAAGGTGCTGATGTCCAATCCGGCCTACCGCCATTTCCTGCTTGACGGGTCCGTGCCGTCGCTGCTGGCGCCCAGGGAAGACCTTCCACAGTCGCTGGGCTATGGTAACGGTATGACTTGCTGGCGGCGACTGCGTGAACACGATCAAGTAGATTGAAGCCGACAGACGCCCAATAAAACTGCACGCCAACAAAGGCTATGACTACCTACGTTGCCGCATCCATCTGAGACAGCGGGACATCGCAAGCCGTATTGCCAGACGAGGTATTGAGAGCAGCAAGCGGCCGTACAAGCGGCGCTGAACGCACGGCTGGTTTGCAGGCTTTGCCAAGCTGCGCATAGGCTTGGCGGGGCATATGGCTTCCATTCTTCTTGAAAGCTTCGGTTTCTGACAAGCCCACCAAAGCAAAAGGCACGGCATGCGAATCAAGGCATTGGGATTCTCGAAATTAGTTCTTGAACTCTCATTCTTGATTGCATATCATCTGCCCGACGTTGACGTCGATCTGCAGACTCCCTTCCACCTGCCGTCGAAGTCCCGGGCCAAGGCGCTCACTGAGGCGCAGCCGGTATGAGTGAGAGCCGCCCGCCCGATTGCCACGACCACATCCATCAGACAGCACCGACGCACGCAACTTCACGAGTCTGATTGCCATTCGCAAGAATTGCTGGCGGTATGGCTCAAACAACTGCCTGCCGTGCGCAAGCATGCTGATCACATGGACAACTCAACCAGAAAGGACTTATATGGCGGCTCAAGCACAGCCGAAGACAGGCTTCGAAAAATGGCAGGATGGCATTAACAAGGCAGAGGGCAATGCCAAATGGAATACCTGGGATTGTGAAATTCAGATGGCGGTCAATGAGTATAACCGCCATCTCTCTGGTAAAGCAGGATATTTGCCACTCGATTGGCAGCTTATCAAGGCCATGGCGTGGGTCGAGACGGGCGCGGAAGCAAAAAAGTGGGGGTCAAATTTAATGCAGATAGGCAATCCTGGCGATCCAGGGCTGGGTTCTCTTTTGTCTGGAAAAGAAGGTGGAGACCTGATCATTCCATCTGCCTGGAAAAATAAATTGACAGCAAGCACAGCAATAGCAATTCCTGCGTACAACATCAGAGCCGGAATTGGTTATTTGTTGATGCGCATGGCGAATTATGCGGTCAAGAGCGTTCCAGACCCGGACAGCACCATCCGTGAAGTGAAAGTGCAAGCGGGAGACAGCATTGCCAAGATTGCAAAAGCAACAGGCAGCACTGTCGAAACAATGCAAAAACTCAATCCTGCTGCGCATGTATTGAGACCTGGACAGGTATTAAAATACCAAAAGTCTTCACTGAAGAAGGTCATTACAGGCTGGAAAATTATCACGACATCAAGCATTGCAACGTACTACAATGTCGGCGACTCAATGTATGCCAAGAAGCTTGACTATGCTCTGACGTTGATCCGAAAAGGAAAGGTAGAGATATGCGTGAACTAACAGTCTTGGCGTTGTTCGCATCCATCGGCAGCCTATCGGGCATGGCGGCGGCTGCTGATGATGCTTTTGCTGGCGTATTTCAAGGGACTGGAAGAGCATGTTCTGGTGCGCTCCATGTGCGCGCCAAGACAATCGAATGGAATTCAGCTTATAGCATCTGCAAGTCGACGCACTACGAAGTCCTGGAAAAGAGCTTCAATGGTAGCAATGAACGAATTGTTTTTCTTTTAAAAAATCGCAGTCGTCAATGCCGTTATTCTGTCGTCGAGGTCGAACATACCAGCGGCTACAACTGGAATGTGAATGGCTACCAGTCTTTGGAAGGTTTCCAAAAAAGGAATTTTCCGGACTGGAGCAATTCTTCGTTACCGGAAAGGCAAGTATTGTCGTGCCCGATGGTTGGGCCGGATTAGGCGCAACCATCGCTTTTGTTTTGTTGTGATTTATTTTCCAACTGGCACCAGAACACGCCACCCCTTTTTATCGTGCAATGACGATTTGCAGACGACTTGAACGATTTTTATGGGAAGACCATTGTCTGTGGGTGCCCAACCTGACTCAAGCGGAGTAGCGCATTGCTCGACTAGTATCTTTGGGTTGACACGAGCAGTGGTGAAGTCTGTTTTCTGGCGTTTGTTTTCCAACTTCAAGAACTCATCTGCAGATTTTCTTATTTCCTGCAAATCTTGAATTGCCGGTGAAGTTGCTTCACTCACATGCGTGAATCCGGAAATCATGAACCCGATACATACAAAGAAAATTTTCATCATTGCTTTTATACGGTTAATTTACCGCGGTCCCAAGCTTAGGGCCGCCTTCAAGCGCCGCGCGATGCGATTGGCCGATGGCTGATAACGTTGCCAGTGCTGCCCTGGGCCTATAGACGAGCACATCATCAATAGCTCCTGAAAACGCCTCCGACAAGCCAAGTATGCCCGGCAGCTCACCGCTATGAGCCCCAAAGCTGAATCGACGCCCTCAACGATGGCGATCTGCCCCCTCCGCCACCCGAAGCCGCGCTCTATCCCCCCCAATGGTCAAAGACTCTGAAGAGATTGGCGGCGGGCGCAGTTGGCGAGTGCCACGGCCAGTCAGGCCGGCGCCGTGCAGGCTGCGGGCGCCAGCGATCAGAACCCCTTCGATGCGCAGGTGGCAGGCCAGAAAACGCTGTTCTCGGATTTCATCGAGCATCCGCCGATAGGCCTGTGCCTGGTGGGCATGGCCGATTCGAATCAGCCTCTGGGTGGCCCTGAGGGCGCCTTTGAAAATTCCGAATTTTCAGGGATCGGGATTGCGAAGACGATGGGGCCACTCAGTTCAAGTGGAGACAAAAATGCGATTCGAATTCCGCCCAATTGCCACACCAATTGCCACCCCAATTGCCACGCTGGCCCGGGCTGCACGGCATGGCTTGTTCATCGCAGCGGCCCTGTCCGGCGCGCTGGCGCAGGCGGCACCGCTGCCGTCTGACATAGCCACGACTTCCGAGCAGCGGTTTCAACTGGCCCTGGAGGCGCAGACTGCGGGTGAGTACGCCTCCATGCTCGCGTTGCTGCGCCAGGCGGCCCGGGATGGCGAGCCACAAGCCCAGGAAACACTGGCATGGATTCTTCTGGCAGGCCCAACCCTGTATGGCACCGCGGTGAAAGCGGATCGCTGCGAAGCAGTGCACTGGCTGCGGCAAGCCGTGGCAAAAGGGAATCAAACGGCCAAAAGCCAGCTGGATTTCCT